>NZ_JBSFTP010000002.1:0-8970 GCF_053591315.1 Streptomyces sp. NPDC003042 | reverse complement strand
CCGAGCGGTGCGAGCCCGGCGTCAAGAAGGAGCCTTGGCGGGCGCTGTGTCGGAATTCCGTACACCGTTGTACGGACCGTATGAGGGGTCCTCCCGGAGGGAGGGGTACTGCCGGGTTAAACCGTCAGCGAGCGGTCCGTCGGCTTGACCGGGTACGGGAGGGCGCTCGCGCCCGTCAGGTAGCGGTCCACGCCGCGGGCGGCCGAGCGGCCTTCCGCGATGGCCCAGACGATGAGCGACTGGCCGCGGCCCGCGTCGCCGGCGACGAAGACGCCGTCCACGTTGGTCGCGTACGCGGCGTCGCGCTCGATGTTGCCGCGGGCGTCCAGCGCCAGGCCGAACTGCTGGACCAGGCCGTTCTCCTGGTCCGTGCCCGTGAAGCCCATCGCGAGGGTGACCAGCTGCGCCGGGAGGACGCGCTCGGTACCCGGCTTCTGGACGAGCTTGCCGTCGACGAACTCGACCTCGACCAGGTGCAGGGCCTTGACGTTGCCGTCCTCGTCGCCCTCGAAGTGGGTGGTGGAGACGGAGTAGACCCGCTCGCCGCCCTCCTCGTGCGCCGAGGTGACCTTGTACAGCATCGGGAACGTCGGCCACGGCTGCGAAGCGACCCGGTCCTCCGACGGACGCGGCATGATCTCCAGCTGCGTCACCGAGGCCGCGCCCTGGCGGTGGGCGGTGCCGACGCAGTCCGCTCCGGTGTCGCCGCCGCCGATGACGACCACGTGCTTGCCTTCGGCCGTGATGGGGGGCGCCATGAAGTCGCCCTCCTGGACCTTGTTCGCGAGCGGCAGGTACTCCATCGCGAAGTGGATGCCGCGCAGGTCTCGCCCGGGGACGGGCAGGTCGCGGGAGACCGTCGCGCCGGCCGCGATGACCACCGCGTCGAACCGCTTGCGCAGGTCGGTCGCGCTCAGGTCGCGGCCGATCTCGATGCCGGTACGGAACTTCGTGCCCTCCGCGCGCATCTGCTCGATGCGGCGGTTGATGTGCACCTTCTCCATCTTGAACTCGGGGATGCCGTAGCGGAGCAGACCGCCGATGCGGTCCGCGCGCTCGTACACCACCACGGTGTGGCCGGCCCGGGTCAGCTGCTGGGCCGCGGCCAGGCCCGCCGGACCGGAGCCGATGACGGCGGCCGTCTTGCCGGACAGGCGCTCCGGCGGCTGCGGGGTGACGTTTCCGTTGTCCCAGGCCTTGTCGATGATCGAGACTTCGACGTTCTTGATCGTGACGGCGGGCTGGTTGATGCCGAGCACGCACGCCGACTCGCACGGAGCGGGGCACAGGCGGCCCGTGAACTCCGGGAAGTTGTTCGTCGCGTGGAGGCGCTCCGAAGCGGCGCTCCAGTCCTCGCGGTACGCGAAGTCGTTCCACTCCGGGATCAGGTTCCCGAGCGGGCACCCGTTGTGGCAGAACGGGATGCCGCAGTCCATGCAGCGGCCGGCCTGCTTGCTGATGATCGGGAGCAGCGAGCCCGGAACGTAGACCTCGTTCCAGTCCTTGAGGCGGTCAGCCACAGGACGGGTGCAGGCGGTCTCGCGCGGGGTGGTGAGGAAGCCCTTCGGGTCAGCCATGGGTCGCCGCCTCCATCATCTTCTCCGTGGTCTCGGATTCCGAGAGTCCGGCCAGCTCAGCGGCGTCCTTGGCGGCGAGCACTGCCTTGTACGTGGTCGGGATGATCTTGCTGAAGCGGTCCGCCGACGCGGACCAGTCAGCCAGGAGCTTCGCGGCCACGGTCGAGCCGGTCTCCTCCTCGTGGCGGCGCACCACATCGTGCAACCACTGCTTGTCGGCGTCGGACAGGTCGGTCTCGACCGCGCCCACGTTGCCGACGTTGACGTTCTCCAGCGCGAGGTCGATGACGTACGCGACGCCGCCCGACATGCCGGCCGCGAAGTTGCGGCCGGTCTCGCCGAGGACGACCGCCTGGCCGCCGGTCATGTACTCGCAGCCGTGGTCGCCCACGCCCTCCGAGACGACCAGCGCGCCGGAGTTGCGGACGCAGAAGCGCTCGCCGGTGCGGCCTCGCAGGAACATCTCGCCGCCGGTGGCGCCGTAGCCGATGGTGTTGCCGGCGATGGTGGAGTACTCGGCGAGGTGGTCGGCGCCGCGGTCCGGGCGGACCACGACGCGGCCGCCGGAGAGGCCCTTGCCGACGTAGTCGTTGGCGTCGCCCTCCAGGCGAAGGGTGACGCCCTTGGGCAGGAAGGCGCCGAAGGACTGCCCGGCCGAACCGGTGAAGGTCAGGTCGATGGTGTTGTCGGGCAGGCCCGCGCCACCGAACTTCTTCGTGACCTCGTGGCCGAGCATGGTGCCGACGGTCCGGTTGATGTTGCGGATCGCGACCTGGGCGCGGACCGGGAGGGCCTCCTCGGCCGTGGCGGCGTTCAGCGCGTCGGCGGCGAGCTTGATCAGCTCGTTGTCGAGGGCCTTCTCCAGACCGTGGTCCTGCTCGACCAGGGCGTGGCGGACCGCGCCCTCGGGCAGCTCGGGCACGTAGAAGAGGGGCTCCAGGTCGAGACCCTGGGCCTTCCAGTGCGTCACGGCCTTGCTGGTGTCGAGCAGCTCGGCGTGGCCGACGGCCTCCTCGATCGTACGGAAGCCCAGCTCGGCGAGGATCTCGCGCACCTCCTCCGCGATGAACTCGAAGAAGTTGACGACGAACTCGGGCTTGCCGGAGAACCGGTCGCGCAGGACCGGGTTCTGGGTGGCGATGCCGACCGGGCAGGTGTCCAGGTGGCAGACGCGCATCATGACGCAGCCGGAGACGACGAGCGGCGCGGTCGCGAAACCGAACTCCTCGGCGCCGAGCAGCGCGGCGATGACGACGTCGCGGCCGGTCTTGAGCTGGCCGTCCGTCTGGACCACGATGCGGTCGCGCAGCCCGTTGAGCAGCAGGGTCTGCTGGGTCTCGGCGAGGCCGAGCTCCCAGGGGCCGCCCGCGTGCTTGAGCGAGGTGAGCGGGGAGGCGCCCGTACCGCCGTCGTGGCCGGAGATGAGGACGACGTCCGCGTGCGCCTTGGAGACACCGGCGGCGACCGTACCCACGCCGACCTCGGAGACCAGCTTCACGTGGATGCGGGCCGCCGGGTTGGCGTTCTTGAGGTCGTGGATCAGCTGAGCCAGGTCCTCGATGGAGTAGATGTCGTGGTGCGGCGGCGGGGAGATCAGGCCGACGCCCGGGGTGGAGTGCCGGGTCTTGGCGACCCAGGGGTAGACCTTGTGGCCGGGCAGCTGGCCGCCCTCGCCGGGCTTCGCGCCCTGCGCCATCTTGATCTGGATGTCGTCCGCGTTGACCAGGTACTCGCTGGTGACACCGAAGCGGCCGGAGGCGACCTGCTTGATGGACGAGCGGCGCGCCGGGTCGTACAGCCGGTCCGGGTCCTCGCCGCCCTCACCGGTGTTGGACTTGCCGCCCAGCTGGTTCATGGCGATGGCGAGGGTTTCGTGCGCCTCCTTGGAGATGGAGCCGTACGACATGGCGCCGGTGGAGAAGCGCTTGACGATGTCGGCGACCGACTCGACCTCGTCGAGGGAGATCGACGGCCGGTCCTCGCTCTTGAACCCGAAGAGCCCGCGGAGCGTCATCAGGCGCTCGGACTGCTCGTTCACCCGCTCCGTGTACTGCTTGAAGATGTCGTACCGGCGGTTGCGCGTGGCGTGCTGGAGGCGGAAGACCGTCTCCGGGTCGAAGAGGTGCGGCTCGCCCTCCCTGCGCCACTGGTACTCGCCGCCGATCTCCAGCGCGCGGTGCGTGGCCGCGATGCCGGAGGCCGGGTACGCCTTGGCGTGGCGCGCGGCCACCTCCTTGGCGATGACGTCCAGGCCCGCCCCGCCGATCTTGCTGGCGGTGCCGTTGAAGTAGGTCGCGACGAACTCGTCGTCGAGGCCGACGGCCTCGAAGACCTGGGCGCCGCGGTAGGAGGCGACGGTGGAGATGCCCATCTTGGACATGACCTTCAGGACGCCCTTGCCGAGCGCGTAGATCAGGTTCTTGATGGCCTGCTCCGGCTCCAGGCCGGAGAGGAAGGTACCGGCGCGCAGCAGGTCCTCGACGGATTCCATGGCGAGGTACGGGTTGACCGCGGCCGCGCCGTAGCCGATCAGCAGCGCGACGTGGTGGACCTCGCGGACGTCGCCGGCCTCGACCAGCAGACCCACCTGGGTGCGCTGCTTGGTGGCGATGAGGTGGTGGTGCACGGCGGAGGTGAGCAGCAGCGACGGGATCGGCGCGTGCTCGGCGTCCGAGTGGCGGTCCGACAGGACGATCAGGCGGGCGCCGGCCTCGATGGCCGCGTCGGCCTCGGCGCGGATCTCGTCGATGCGCGCGGCCAGTGCCTCGCCGCCACCGGAGACCCGGTAGAGGCCGGAGAGGGTGGCGGCCTTCAGACCCGGCATGTTGCCGTCGGCGTTGACGTGTATGAGCTTGGCCAGCTCGTCGTTGTCGATGACCGGGAAGGGCAGGGTGACGCTGCGGCAGGACGCGGCGGTCGGCTCGAGCAGGTTGCCCTGCGGGCCGACCGAGGACAGCAGCGAGGTGACGAGCTCCTCGCGGATGGCGTCCAGCGGCGGGTTGGTGACCTGCGCGAAGAGCTGGGTGAAGTAGTCGAAGAGCAGCCGGGGGCGCTCGGACAGGGCGGCGATCGGGGAGTCCGTACCCATGGAGCCGAGCGGCTCGCCCGCGCTGCGCGCCATGGGCGCGAGGATGATCCGCAGTTCTTCCTCGGTGTAGCCGAAGGTCTGCTGGCGGCGGGTGACGGAGGCGTGGGTGTGCACGATGTGCTCACGCTCGGGCAGGTCCGTCAGCTCGATCTCGCCGGTCTCCAGCCATTCGGCGTACGGCGCGGCGCCGGCCAGCTCGGCCTTGATCTCGTCGTCCTCGATGATCCGCTTCTGGGCGGTGTCGACGAGGAACATCTTGCCGGGCTGGAGGCGGCCCTTGCGGACGACCTTGGCCGGGTCGATGTCGAGTACGCCGACCTCGGAGCCGAGGACGACGAGGCCGTCGTCGGTGACCCAGTAGCGGCCGGGGCGCAGACCGTTGCGGTCGAGGACCGCGCCGACCTGGGTGCCGTCGGTGAAGGTGACGCAGGCCGGGCCGTCCCAGGGCTCCATCATCGTGGAGTGGTACTGGTAGAAGGCGCGGCGGGCCGGGTCCATGGAGGTGTGGTTCTCCCACGCCTCCGGGATCATCATCAGCACGCTGTGCGGGAGCGAGCGGCCGCCGAGGTGGAGCAGCTCCAGGACCTCGTCGAAGGAGGCGGAGTCGGAGGCGTCCGGGGTGCAGATCGGGAAGATCCGGTCCAGGGCGCCCTCGCCGAAGGCCTCCGACGCCAGCTGGGACTCGCGGGCCTTCATCCAGTTCCGGTTGCCCTTGACCGTGTTGATCTCGCCGTTGTGCGCGACGAAGCGGTACGGGTGGGCGAGCGGCCAGGACGGGAAGGTGTTCGTCGAGAACCGGGAGTGGACCAGGGCGAGCGTCGAGGCGAAGCGGCGGTCGGAGAGGTCCGGGAAGAAGGGCTCCAGCTGGCCGGTGGTCAGCATGCCCTTGTAGACGATGGTGCGCGCGGAGAGCGACGGGAAGTAGACCCCGGCCTCGCGCTCGGCGCGCTTGCGCAGCACGAAGGCCTTGCGGTCCAGCTCGATGCCACTGCTGCCATTGCTGACGAACAGCTGCGAGAAGGCCGGCATGGTGGCGCGGGCGCCGTTGCCGAGCAGGTCGGGGGTGACCGGAACCTCGCGCCAGCCGAGGACCGTCAGGTTCTCCTGGGCCGCGATCGCCTCGATCTGCTGAACGGCGACGGCCTGTGCGGGGCCGTCGGCGGGCAGGAAGGCGATGCCGACGGCGTACGCGCCGGCCTCGGGGAGGTCGAATCCGGCCGCTTCGCGCAGGAACGCGTCCGGCACCTGGCAGAGGATTCCGGCGCCGTCGCCGGAGTCCGGCTCGGAGCCGGTGGCGCCGCGGTGCTCGAGGTTCCGCAATACGGTCAGCGCCTGCTCGACCAGCGTGTGGCTGGCCTCGCCGCTGAGGTTGGCCACAAAGCCGACGCCGCAGGCGTCGTGCTCGTTGCGCGGGTCGTACATGCCCTGCTGGGCGGGGCGACCGTCCATGGGCGACCAGGCGGTGGTGCTGGGGCCGGTCGCGGAGTGCGTGGATGCGGAACGCATCGGCTCTCCCGTCGTCGTCGTGGCATATGTGCATAGCCGAGGGACGACGTTGGCCCTCTGCGAAATTTCGTGCAGGTTACATGATGACGGCAATCCCGCGAGGCGGATATTGCATTCCAGCATGCGGACACCGCACGAATCAGAAAGAAAGGGACCTTCGCGGAGGTTGCGAGGATTGCTGCACGACTTCTGCGGACACAACCCGGGTCGAAGATCCCGGCGCGAGGCGGGCATCATTGCCCGGGCGCCCTGGTCTGATGCCCCGCGGCAACGGAATCGAAACCGCCGGGTAACGGACTACTTATGTTGCGTACCGCATAGTGTCTCACTCCCGCGCCGGTTAGCCTATGGCGCCACCGATCCAGCTTCCCAGGATGTACGTCACACCGGCGGCGGCGCCACCCAGGACAAGCTGGCGCATACCGCTGTACCACCACGACCGGGCCGTGACCCGGGCGACGACCGCGCCGCAGGCGAAGAGCCCGGCCAGCGCCAGCAGCAGCGCCGGCCACAGGGCGGTCGCGCCGAGCAGGTAGGGCAGTACGGGGAACAGCGCGCCCAGCGCGAAGGAGCCGAAGGACGAGACCGCCGCGACGACCGGCGACGGCAGGTCGTCGGGATCTATCCCGAGCTCCTCGCGGGCGTGGATCTCCAGCGCCTGCTCCGGGTCGCGCGACAGCTGCATGGCCACCTCGCGGGCGAGGGCGGGCTGGACGCCGCGCGAGACGTACAGCTCGGCCAGCTCCTCCATCTCGTCGATCGGGTGCTTGCGCAACTGCTGACGTTCGACGTCGAGTTCCGCGAGGACCAGCTCGCGCTGCGAGGCGACGGACGTGTACTCGCCGGCGGCCATCGAGAAGGCGCCTGCCGCGAGGCCCGCCAGGCCCGTGATCACGATGGTCTGCGGGGCGACGGCGCCGCCCGCCACGCCGGTCATCAGGGCGAGGTTCGAGACGAGCCCGTCCATGGCACCGAAGACGGCCGGCCGCAGCCAGCCACCATTGACGTCACGGTGGGTGTGGTTGTCGCGGTGGGCGGTGTGAAGCGGCGCTTCGGTGTCGATGATGGACATGCGGCTTGTCTCCCCTTTTGTACGAGTGGGCACGCGCAGGCGACGCGCAGGCGTCCACTCCCCCTGAACACCTCGAAACTACGCACGATTTTTGCCGCCCGCCAGCAAGGAAGGCCGTACTTACCTGGGGTTTCGTGGATTGGCGACCGGGTGACGGGTGCGCCCGGGTGGTGTTTCGCGGCGAGCGACAAACCTCATGCCGTGGCACAAATCCCCCAAGGGCTCATCATGAGTCCCATCACGTTGGAGAGGCGCCCCATGGAGCTGATTGCATGCAATCCGCAGGTCCTCCTCGAACGGGCCAGGGGCGCTCTTCTCGGCCTCGCGGTGGGTGACGCGCTGGGCGCCCCCGCCGAGAACATGAAACCGTCGGAGATCCGGGCGAAGTGGGGCCGGATCGAGGGGTTCGTGTCCGAGGACCCGGCGGGCACGGACGACACGGAGTACGCCATCTTCTCGGGCCTGCTGCTGGCCCGGCACGGTTCGGCGCTCACCGTCGCGCACGTCGAGCGGGCCTGGCACCACTGGATCGCCGACCTGGACGAGGGACCGTTCCGCGGGGCGGGCTTCTCGGAGCGGGGCACGCTGGAGAACCTCCGCAGGGGCCTGGCCGCGCCGATCTCGGCGCAGCACCGCCACGCCTGGTCCGACGGTCTGGCCATGCGCGCGGCCCCCTTCGGGGTGTTCGCCGCCGGCCGCCCGGCGGAGGCGGCCCGGCTCGTCGCCATCGACGGCACGGTCAGCCACGACGGGGAGGGCATCTACGGGGGCCAGGCGGTGGCCGCCGGTGTCGCCGCCGCGATGGCGGGCGGCTCCCCCGCCTCCGTGGTCTCGGCGGCCCTGTCCGTCATCCCGTCCGACTCCTGGACGGCCCGCTCCCTGCGGCGCGCGGTCACCGCCGCCCCGCGCGGGGAACGGGCGGTGCGGTCGGCGGTGGTCATCGGGGGCTACCCCTGGACCGACCTCGCGCCCGAAGCCGTCGGCCTGGCGTTCGGCGCGTTCGCCGCGTGCGGCGGCGACTTCCCGTCCTCGGTCCTGACGGCCGTCAACATGGGCCGCGACGCCGACACCACGGCGGCGGTGGCGGGCGCCCTGTCCGGCGCCCTCTCCGGGGCCGCGGCGGTCCCCGCCGACTGGGCGTCGGCCATCGGCCCGGTCCGGGGCAGCTGCCTCCCCTCGATGCGGGGCTACCACGTCCTGGACATCGCGGACCTCCTCACCCCGGAATACGAGACCCCCCGATGACCCCACCCCCGTACACCCCGGACCCGGCCACTCCGGACGCCCCGCACCCGGACGGGGCAATGGCACCCCCTGACCCGACAGCCGCCCTCGCCCCCGCCCCGGAGGCGACAGCCGCGTCCCCTGACCCGCCCGCCACCCCCGCACCGAGGCCCAGGCCGGGGACCGCCCCGGCAGCCGCCACGTTGCCGGTCGCACCCGCTGACCCGGCTCCGACAGCCGCCCTCCGCCCCGCCCGGGGCCCGGCAGCCACCCCCGATACGCCCCCAGACCGGGTCGGCACAGCCCCAGCCTTCACAGCCGCGCCCCCGGACCCGCCCGCCGCCCTCGCCGGCCCCGGCACCGCGCCGAGGCCCGAGCCGGGCGCCGCCCCGGCGGCCGCAGCGTTGACGGCCGCACCCGCTGCCCCTGCCCCGGGTACGGTGGCCGCCCCGGGCCCGCCCGGCCCGGCTTGGGGCTCCGCCCCCGTCGCCTCGCGCTGATCC